>NZ_JBEIAC010000040.1:0-5605 GCF_040240335.1 Brenneria sp. L4-2C
TTTGCCTGGCGGCGATAGCGCGGTGGTCCCACCTGACCCCATGCCGAACTCAGCAGTGAAACGCCGTAGCGCCGATGGTAGTGTGGGGTCTCCCCATGTGAGAGTAGGGAACTGCCAGGCATCAAATAAAGTAAAAAGCCTCATGCGCAAGCATGGGGCTTTTTGCGTTATGGAATGGCGGTGATCCGCGGTCGTTATTAAGATAAAACCACGCTAATATCCGTTCTGGATCAGGTAGACTATGGAATATCTGAGCTAAAGAGTATTCATGCTATGACGAATAGTGTCATATCCTTAAAATCACATCATACTTTCGCATTACCTGTTTTTGCGTCGCAAATCACCGTAGCGGATACACCGGATCAACTCATTGCTGGATGGAGAGCGGCTTGTTCATCGCAAAGCCCGGTCTTGCTGTTGGGCGAAGGCAGTAACGTTCTTTTCCTCGAAGATTTTGTCGGCACAATCCTGCTTAATCGTGTGAAAGGTATCGAGGTTAAAGAGGATGACAATGGTTGGCATCTTCATATCGGAGCTGGCGAAAATTGGCATCATCTGGTTCAGCACTCGCTCACCTTGGGAATCGCAGGTTTAGAGAATCTCGCTTTGATCCCTGGATGTGTCGGCTCGGCGCCTATTCAGAACATCGGTGCTTATGGCGTAGAGTTGAGGAACGTATGTGAGTATGTTGATTTGTTGGATTTGGCCCACGGAACAATAAAACGTCTCACTGCTTCTGAATGTCAGTTTGGCTATCGGGAAAGCATATTTAAACATCGATACCGGGACGGATTTGTCATTGTTGCCGTTGGGTTATATTTAGATAAAGATTGGCGCCCCGTATTAGGTTATGGTGATTTGCACAAATTGGATCCGGCAACGGTAACGCCGCAGCAAATATTCGACATGGTATGTCACATGCGGCGCAGTAAACTGCCTGATCCAGCGGTGACCGGGAATGCCGGAAGTTTCTTCAAGAACCCGGTCATTAAGGCCGATAGTGCGGCCCCTATTTTGAAGACATACCCCAACGCCCCGCATTACCCGCAACCTGATGGTCAGGTTAAACTGGCCGCAGGATGGTTAATAGACCAGTGCCAACTAAAGGGCTTCCAGGTGGGAGGCGCGGCAGTACATAGCCAGCAGGCATTAGTTTTAATTAATCAAGATCATGCCACGAGTCTTGATGTTGTTAATTTGGCGCGTCATGTCCGAAACCAGGTCGCTGAGCGATTTGGCGTTTGGTTGGAGCCAGAGGTCCGTTTTATCGCCGCTCGGGGAGAAGTCAATGCTGTCGAGGTATTATCATGAGGGATATTAAAGTTCCTCTCAAATTAATCAATGTTCTGTCTGATGGCGGTTTTTACTCAGGGGAAGTTCTGGGTGAAATGATGGGAATGAGTCGGGCGGCGATCAATAAGCATATTCAGACGATCCGGGAATGGGGGATCGATGTTTTTACCGTTACCGGCAAAGGGTATTGTTTGCCGGCACCAATGCAATTGCTGGACGAGGAAAAGATCCTCGCCAACCTGCCAGAGGGCGGCGTTACTGTTTTACCGGTAGTTGATTCGACGAATCAATATATTTTAGATCGGTTTAACGCGTTATCCTCCGGCGATGCCTGTATTGCCGAATATCAGCAATCGGGAAGAGGGCGTCGGGGGCGTCAGTGGTTTTCTCCTTTTGGCGCCAATCTTTATCTGTCGTTATATTGGCGTTTAGAACAAGGCCCGGCAGCAGCGGTTGGCGTAAGTCTGATTATCGGGATAGTCATGTCTGAGGTGCTGCATAATCTGGGGGCGGAGGGCGTTCGCGTCAAATGGCCGAATGACCTGTATCTGAACGACCGCAAACTGGCTGGTATTCTGGTTGAGTTGACGGGGAAAACGGGTGATGCGGCCCACTTGGTGATCGGAATCGGTATTAATTTACGGATGCGTGAACCGACAGATAATATCATCAATCAAGGATGGATAAATCTTCAGGAAGCAGGGATCTCTGTCGATCGTAATATATTGGCGGCTACGCTTATTTCAGAGCTAAGACGCGCGCTGACTATGTTTGAACAGCAAGGGTTATCCCCATTTATTTCCCGCTGGCAACAGTTGGATAATTATTTTAATCGTCCTGTTAAGCTGATTATCGGCAATAGAGAGATACATGGGATTGATCGAGGCATCGATCAGCAAGGCGCACTGTTGCTGGAAACTGATGGCGAAATAACTCCCTATATTGGCGGGGAAATTTCGTTAAGAGGGTTATAAAAGTAGGGGGGAATATCACCCCCCTTTATTCTGGGTGAATACCTATTTTCTCAATCGAACGTATTCTACAGCATGATTGGCGCTTTTCGTCATAATAAGGCTGGCTCGCTCACGCGTCGGCAGAATATTCTGCTTTAAATTGAGACCGTTTATTTCCAGCCAAAGCTGTGAGGCGATATCGATCGCCTCTTGTTCCGATAGCTTTGCGTAGTTGTGAAAATATGAGCTGGGATCTGAAAACGCACCTTGCCGGAACTTCAAAAACCTATTGATATACCAAGTTTTTAGTAAGTCTTCCGGCGCATCGACATAAATAGAAAAATCAACAAAGTCAGAGACGAAAACTCTGTGCGGATCATGAGGATAATCCATGCCGCTTTGTAATACATTCAAACCTTCCAATATTAAAATATCGGGCTGCTTGAGTACCTTATGATGATTGGGAACAATGTCATAAATGAGGTGTGAATAAGTCGGCGCGGTCACTTTTGATGCGCCTGACTTAATATCAGAAACGAATTTCACCAGGCTATGTATGTCATAAGACTGCGGGAAACCCTTCTTCTTCATCAGATCACGGTCTTTCAGCACTTTATTCGGATGAAGGAAGCCGTCAGTGGTGATCAACTCTACGCTGCGATGTTCCGGCCAGCGACTGAGTAACGCCTGCAATACGCGGGCTGTGGTGCTTTTACCCACCGCTACGCTGCCGGCAATACTAATGATATAAGGGATCTTTTGACCATCCGTTCCTAGAAACTGCTCTAAAACAGCCTGACGACGCAGATTTGAGCTGATGTAGAAGTTAAGCAGGCGGGATAAAGGCAGATAAATCTCAGCAACTTCATCCAGGGATAAATCTTCATTAATCCCTTTGAGTTTAACTATCTCCTCTTCAGTCAGCGTTAATGGAACTGAATCGCGTAAGGCGGCCCATTGGCGGCGATCAAATTGTAGATATGGTGTAGCCAAAGATTGTTCTCTATTTCTCATAAGTCTAATTCTGCCTGCTTGTACAGGTAAGAAAGGGGACTCTAGCCCACCTAAGCTAAACGCGCTACATAGTATAATCAGCCAGGCTCAGGGCATAGAACCTTTTCTTTGTATAATAATTTGGTTTATGAGCAGGTTAACACTTTGCTGGTGGAAATAAGAGGAGAAAAACAATTTGATACCCGGTGCCGATCTGAAACCAGAGGCACCAGGATAGAAATTAACTGGCAATCGCTCGACCTACGTGATTCACGGCGAAGAGGCGTTTGTAATAAATGGCGGTAGGATGATAATAGCCATCGGGCGTACTGGCGTAATCGGGAAGTTCGCCTAAATACCGATAGCCCAGTGAACGATAAAACATTTCAGCAGGCGAACCGGCCTGAGTATCCAGATAAAGCAATCCACGCTGTTGCTGCAAAGCGGCTTTTTCCAGCGCTTGCATTAATTGTCTGCCGACTCCCATCCTTCTCGCCCGGCTATGTACCAGCAGCTTTTGAACTTCGGCTCTGTTCTGCCCGTTTGTTTTTTGACAGAGTTCAAGCTGTACACTGCCAATGACGCCTTCAATGTCGCGGGCAATCCATAACAGACGTTCTCCCTTCGCTAATGACGGGCGTAAGCTATGGAAATAACTTTCCGCTTCTTCGTGCGCCAAAGGAGCCTGATATCCAACGGAAGCGCCCTTGGCGACTGCATCGCTCAATAGATTAGCAAGTTCGCCGCGATAGACCGGTAAAGTGGCGACGTTAAGGGATACGATTTTCATGGCGGGTCTCCTGGCTTGGTGGGGCATATTCATACCTAAGCAAGATTCGTTCCAGGTTATGACTGCTGGTGGCTGCGCAATAGCCAGATTGAGTGATGCAAAAATGCTTTTTAACGGGGCAAGCATCACGTTTTTGGTGCAATTAACGCTGCTTGCTCTTTCACCGATCGGGCATTTGCTACTCGGTGGATTTGATGCTTCTTTGTGCGGATCATGACCGTCGCCGTGGATTCATGTTCAAATTTGGATAAAATCTAAGCGATAGCGCATTTTATACGATTTTTTTGTTGCATAGGCCGTTCGGTCTACCTAGAATGCGCAGCACTTGATGCCGGCTTAGCTCAGTAGGTAGAGCAACTGACTTGTAATCAGTAGGTCGCCAGTTCGATTCCGGCAGCCGGCACCATCAAGTAGACAATCAGGTGGGGTTCCCGAGCGGCCAAAGGGAGCAGACTGTAAATCTGCCGTCACAGACTTCGAAGGTTCGAATCCTTCCCCCACCACCAAATTCAATCCTGGTGACAGGATAAAATCGATACGGTATGCAATACTAAGCCGGATCGAAGAATGCGGAGGATGCTTTATTCTCCAATTTCAAAGTCTACAGAAAAATCAGGTAGCCGAGTTCCAGGATGCGGGCATCGTATAATGGCTATTACCTCAGCCTTCCAAGCTGATGATGTGGGTTCGATTCCCACTGCCCGCTCCAAAGATGTGCTGATATAGCTCAGTTGGTAGAGCGCACCCTTGGTAAGGGTGAGGTCGGCAGTTCGAATCTGCCTATCAGCACCACTTCTTTAATTCCTCCTCCTGATTTTCTTTCTGTTAAAAAATTCAGCAAGCAAACGCTTGGTTGATGTGGTGATACCACCGATTTATCCGTGTCTTAGAGGGACAATCGATGTCTAAAGAAAAATTTGAACGTACAAAACCGCACGTTAACGTCGGTACTATCGGCCACGTTGACCATGGTAAAACAACGCTGACTGCCGCCATTACTACCGTTCTGGCTAAAACCTACGGCGGCGCCGCCCGTGCATTCGATCAGATCGATAACGCGCCGGAAGAAAAAGCCCGTGGTATCACCATCAACACCTCTCACGTTGAATACGATACCCCGACTCGCCACTACGCGCACGTTGACTGCCCGGGACACGCCGACTATGTGAAAAACATGATCACCGGCGCCGCGCAGATGGACGGCGCGATCCTGGTTGTTGCCGCGACTGACGGCCCGATGCCGCAGACCCGTGAGCACATCCTGCTGGGTCGCCAGGTTGGCGTTCCTTACATCATCGTGTTCCTGAACAAATGCGACATGGTTGATGATGAAGAGCTGCTGGAACTGGTTGAGATGGAAGTGCGCGAGCTGCTGTCTCAGTACGATTTCCCGGGCGATGATACGCCAATCATTCGTGGTTCCGCGCTGAAAGCGCTGGAAGGCGAAGCTGAGTGGGAAGCGAAAATCGTCGAACTGGCTGAAGCGCTGGATTCTTATATCCCGGAACCGGAGCGTGCGATTGACAAACCGTTCCTGCTGCCTATCGAAGACGTATTCTCCATCTCCGGTCGTGGT
>NZ_JBEIAC010000041.1:0-5313 GCF_040240335.1 Brenneria sp. L4-2C
GTTGTAAGGCGGCAATAATTTTGCCAATACAGTGGCTTTCCGCTCCGGTGAATAACGTTTCATATCAGGCTCCATTGCCCCCATTTAGCTTTTCAATAGGGGGTGACAACTATCCTGACAGAGGGGGCTTACGTGATTCCACAGGTCGGTCAGTTAAAGATCCGCTGACGGGTGAAAGAAGAAGAATTGACTTTGTGGTGAAAGGTCAGGATGGTCAGTGGCGGCCTGTTGAAATAACAAGTCGAACAGCACCTAAAGATGTTCAATTAGCTAAAGAAGATAGGATTAGGCAAATAGGCGGTGTTTTTGTAAAAAATAGAAACACTGGAGAATTAATACAACTTGACGAGTTGTCAATAATTATAAGGGCCAAGTGATGAATGGCGTTGATTTGAATTTACATAACGTTCCAATGTTAATATCTAGGAATAAAAGTAAAGAATGGGAAGATGGTGTTATAAGAAGCTCAACGTCACTGCTTAAATTCATGATTGAAAATCAATTGCTTGTAAATATAGATCCTTTTGATGAAAATGGAAAGCTAAAACTTGACACGGTTTTAAAAATGTCGAATGTCACTGAGGAAGGCTTAGAGTTTTATAAAAAGGTAGTAATTGGATGGCAAAATTATCTTGCAAAAAGTACAGCCCATGATAAATACGAAAACATAAGTCGCCTTGAGAAAGGGCTGGCAAAAATAAGAGGAAAATAAAAAAAGCCGGAAGCGATCTTAACGATCCTTCCGGCTTTTTTATCATCGGTCAGTCACTGCCTGTAATCTCCGCCAGATCCAGCCCGCCGGGAAAAGCGCCCAGCCACTCAGCGGCGGCGCGTTCATCGAACGGCTCCCGGCGTAATCCTTCCAGACAGTGCCACAACTCACGAATATCCTGCGCGGTGATGACGATGCAGCCCTGCATGACACGCAGCTTGAGCGGTTGCCCGGTACTAAACCCGGCTTCCTGTAGCCACTTGCCGCTGAGGGTAATGTCGGGCGTGGAGGTGTCGCCCTGTTGAGCCGGTAGCCGACGCGCTGATAGCGCTCGTGCTGAGAGATTTTAAAAACGGGGGTATCTGGCGTAGAATGCGCGTCAGCCATAGCCAATTGTACAAGGTGGGCGGTAGCATGAGCGATTTCTTGTACTATGACGACGAAAAAGAAGTAATTTACTGCCGAAACGGGTAGTACGGCTCGCCAGACGGATGAATTGTGGCACTTGATCCGGTGGGGCTGGCGGGTGGATTGAACAACTATCAGTACGCGCCTAATCCGCTGAGCTGGATCGATCCGCTTGGATTGAAGTGCTGGAACTCAGCAAGAAAAGATTTTTGGAAAAACGAGGCTAACGCTAATCCTCACCTATATTCTCAACGAAATATAAATCGTATGAATCGAGGTCTTGCGCCGAAGATGAAAGTTGAAGTTTTCAATCATCGGATGCAAGAGTTCCAAATAAAGAATGTTTCAATGAAAATAAATCATAGAGGTTTGCCTCAAAGATTAAAGACTCCAAAAGTGAATGAGTCGTGGAATCTTGAAAAAGCAACACCGTGAGGACATGAAGGGATGGATTCATATCGCCATACAAGGTATGACTTGACCAGAATTATTAAAGGGAAAAATTCATGGTAACAACATTAGACGTTAGAACTTTTATTAACAGCGATAATTATTTGAATTTGCTTAACAATGTCACACAATCGCTATCTATCCCATTAAGAGATTCAGAGATACCTAGTCAGGTTTTTAATATAGATGCAAATTGTATCAATAAAGCAAATACTGATTTTTCTATATTAAATGAATTATGCTCGTCAGATAAAGAAGAGATAGTAAATTTTATCAAACTACACAAATATGAAATTAATCGTGATAATGAGGAAGGCGATGATGAAATTGTTGAGATTCTGCCATCATATAAAAATTTTCTGATCGGTTATCTCTTAAAATACTTTTTTGTCAGCAGAAAACCAGAAATGTTAGAAAGTTATTTGAAATCGTTGAAACTACCTGCGTATAAGAAACATGCAGATGAGTTGAGGGAAATATACAACAAAATTTAAGACAAGCCGGAAGCAATCTTAACGATCCATCCGGCTATTTTTTACCTGCTGTTTAGTACATGATCAGGGATTAATCTCCGTCTCAATCACTATCCTGCCCTGTTCGACGGTAATGGTTATCGGCATGCCAGTCATAAACCCCGACTCTTCAAGCCTGCGCCTCTTGAGGTTGATGGCGGACGGCGGGTTGGCTCTGCCGTTTTGCGGCGCGTGTTCCACCGTGTAGTAACGTTCTGTTTTGGTTGCTTTATTTACCGAGAAGTCTGACTTAGAATTCGTCTCAACGATAGCCAAATTTCTCGTCGGCGGGCGGTAGCGTGCGGGATATCACGCAATATGGCGACTGAATAAAGATAATTTACAGCCGAAACAAGCAGTACGATCCGAAAGTCGAATAGATTATTGCTCCGGATCCGATAGGGCTACTTGGTGGATTAAACAATTACCAATACGCGCCGAATCCGCTGACTTGGATCGATCCGTTGGGTCTTACTGCATATAGATCGACAAAATCTAACGATCATGTAGATCTCGTTACTCCGAAACGTCGTAGGCATATTCTTGATGGAGATGCTACAGGTGGTGGGTACCGACCAGGAACGGGCCACCCAGGTAAGAGCAAATTCCCATCAGGATGATCTGATGAAAAAATTATGCATGAGATATCTGACATAGCTACAGATCCTTCGTTGTCATCTACTGTGAGACGTGGAGGAAGAACTGTGACGAATGGGACTCGTGATGGTATTGATATTAGAGTAATCCAAGAAAGAAACGGTGATATTGTGTCAGGTTTTCCAACTAATGTACCTAGGAATCCCCGATAATGAATGTTGACTACCAGGAAATAGAAAAAAATTTCTCTGAATTAATTATTTCTTTGAGTAAAGTATTTACGTCTGAAGAAATAAATGAAATTACAGAGTTTATTGGTTATGGTGAGTATGGGCTGGCTTTAGATACTGTGATTGATATCATCACAGAAGAGAATAAGGAAATTAGCCATGATAATCTTAGTATCATAGTTAAGTTATCTAATATTATGGGTTTAGAAACAGGTGTTATTATCGACAAGATAGCAAGGCATATATGTTGATTATATACCCTAAATAATTCAAGTTTCAGGAAGACAGCAAGAGAAGGAATCCCGATGAGCTTACTCAGGTAAGTGCTTTGGGTGACTGAACGCAGTCAACGCACATGCAATTTGAAGTATGATGGGTATAAGTAAAATGTATAGATCAGCGATGTGTTCCCCTGTCCTATTTTTACCCCCGAACAGCACAATACTCGCGTCAGAGTTCATGGCGAAGAGTTTTACGATTTTCGTGGCGAGTGCAGATGTCGTCGAATTTATGGTAGGTCACAGGTCTTGGAAATTATGTTTTTATATTTAACCTACTGATTAAATAGTAAAATAATTATTGTGCAGATAGCTTAACATATCAAGGTGTGGCGGTAGCGTATGAACAATGACGCGGTAATTTTGGGAGGTTACAAACAAAAACGGTAGTATGATCCGCCGATCGGATCGATTCGCCGTCCCGATCGGGCTGGCGGGGAGACTGAACCTTTATCAGTATGCGCCGAATTCTTTAAGCTGGATCGATCCGCTAGCTTTAAAAGCATGTGGCCCAACACGTACTAAACACGTATCTAACCGTCATATCCGTCGCCATAATAATATTGGGAAAAGCAAGTTCTCTCCGAAAGAACAGATAAAGCTGCGAGCTAAGAGTAAATATAGAAAGCCTAATCAATATCGGAAATTAGAAGATCGGACAATGAATGACCCAAGTCGAGTAATACATCAGGGAGATGGAAGAGTTAGGTATCAGAGAGATTATGACCGTGTCAATTGGGACAAGAGGTGAACAGGGGCATGTGACAATTTATGACCCAGTAAAAAATTATCACATCTTACCCAGCACATATAGGAGATTGATTATGTTAGATTTATCTTATCTTTCAGACAATGATGGAACTAAGCCATCTTTAATGTTGAATGATAAAATAGTTAGGAAAGCTGGAAGCTCATTTTTGCATTTAAAAAACAAAACTGGCGTATATGTTGATCCATATGGGAAAACCAGAATTTATCCAGACCATCAAAAGATATTAATTGACTCTCTAGCGGATTTTAAAGATAAAGAAATAGTCGCCTTTATTGAATATCTCAATGAGGCTATGAAAAATGATGAAGTTATAATCGCTGACGGTGATTAAGAGATGGTCGGGTTGGAGTAAGTCCTTCCCGGCCTTTTATTTGGGAGTGTTAGAAATTCCAGTAATATATGCAAAAAAGGAATTGCAGCCCGGCATGATACGCAGCTTGAGTGGCTGCTCGGTGCTGAACCCGGCTTCCTGTAGCCACTTTCCGCTGATATTGATGGCGGGCGTAGAGATGTCGCCCCTGTTGGGTCGGTAGCCGGCACGCAGATAGCGCTCCGGCTGAGAGATTTTAAAAACAGGGGTATCTGGCATAGAATGCGTGTCAGCCATAGTCAATCAGGAATGGGCGGTAGCGTGAGCGACGTCTTTTACTATGACGATGTTATGAGGGTAGTTTACAGCCCAAATTGGTAGCACGACCCGAAAGCCAGACGAAATCGTCCCTATAACCCGATAGGGCTGGCGGGTGGGTTGAATCTTTATGCTTATGCGCCGAATCCGTTGACATGGTTCGACCCGCTGGGGCTGGCGAAGTGTAGTAGCAACAAACCGCCAAATGCGTATTCCACAGCCGATGAAATGAAACTGTCTAAAACATCTTACCTCGGTGTATCACGTGGCCGACATTTTCAGGAAGCCAACAAATCTTTATTAAAAGCAATGGAATCCGATAAAGGAACGAAATCAGGCGGTGGCGCGCCAGCGACTGACGGGGAACGATGAGGAATGGAAAGAGAAAGTCGGCTACCACCTGCGTTCACTGGCGGAAACGGCGATGTCGCGGATGAAGATGATGTTCGCAGAGCGGCCGTCGCTGCGTGATTACGATGCGCAGTAGGCGAGGCAATGGCGCAGGTGAAAGCCATGAACATCATGGCGCTATTGGGTATGCCTGCCAGCATTCGTATTGATCTTGCCCAGCGACGGTGGACACTGCCTTAAGCGAGGTTTCTTTCCTCAAATTGCACCGGGCTTAGCCCGCCGTTGGCACTATGCCGTCGGTGCCGATTGTAGTCTATCTCGATATACTCGAATACCGCCGATTTCATCTCCTCCCGCGTGTTGAACCTCTCACCG
>NZ_JBEIAC010000042.1:0-5150 GCF_040240335.1 Brenneria sp. L4-2C
TGCTGGATGGTATTGGTGTTCAGCGTCAGAACGGCAGTATGAAGCGCCGTGGTTATGCGGTTTTGGCTGACAAAGCTTACTCAGGGCATGCGCTTCGTAACGAACTGAAACGAAAAGGGATAAAAGCCGTTATCCCTCGAAAATCTAATGAAAAAATGGCTTCTGACGGACGCTCACGGTTCGCCAGTGACGTTTACCGTCACCGCAACGTAGTGGAGAGATGTTTTGGCCGGTTAAAAGAGTACCGGCGTATTGCCACACGCTACGACAAAACAGCGAGAAATTATCTGTCGATGGTGAAACTGGGCTGTATCCGACTCTTTTACAAGAAGTTATGCAATTAAGGGACACAGCCTAATAAAACATTGGCATCAAGAGCAGAAGATGCCCTTGATGATATAAATATGTTCACCTGATTTACGGATTCAGCTCCGTAAATCAGTCACTACGTGAACATATTGGTTTGATTTTTTGGATATCAGGCTCCCGCTCTGCATAGTTAACCGAGCATGGGCGGACGATAGTGTGAACGATTTTTTTGTACTATAACGACGATATAAAAGTAATTTACAGTCGAACCCGATAGGGCTGGCGGGTGGGCTGGACCTGTATGCTTATGCGCCGAATGCGTTGACGTGGATCGATCCGTTGGGGTTAAGCAACTTCTTCACACCATCGGTATTCAATGCTCCATCAGGTAGTACGCACACTGTTTACCAGCAAGCAATTGATTGGGATTTGCCTGTAAATACTCGCAATGGAGTGAAGACAAACCTTGATGTTGCCTTGGATGGTGGGAGTCCATTTGTGGTGAAAAATGGAAAATATTCGCAAATAAACTTACATCATTCCAAACAGAATGCATCGGGATCATTATTTGAGTGTTGTCATCGGATACTCATCAGAAATACCGTTATACAAATGCGCTACATTCACATTTACCGAATGCTCATCCTGATAATCCCGTTGATAGGGAATTTTTTAATACCGATCGAGAAGCTTACTGGAAGCAGCGAGCTAATTAAGAGTTGAAACGCAGAGAATCCAGTAATATCAAAAAATTATGTGGTTAATGAGGTTGTTATGATATCTAATAAAGTGAAAGAATATTTGAAGGAAAACGGATGGTGGTTTGATGATTCAACAGAATTATATGAAAACGCTCTGTTATCAGTGGATGTAAGTATTGAGTCAGATATAGCTTTTTTTTTCTTGCATGCAGAAAGTGGGACGACTTTTAAAAGCAAGAAAAATGATATTTATCAATTGTGTTGGTTTATTATAAATACGGATTATCAATTAAATATTAAGTCGGCTCATGAGGGGCTAGGGCTACCTGATGAATACATTCCCCTTGATGGCTTTGAAGGTGGAGGGGGGTATTTCTATAATAGAAATACTGGTGAAGTTATTGAGTTAGAGTTAGGTGATAAATTAGTGAGATTTTTGAATGGAGAGTTGAAACCACAATGGGTGGACTTTAATTCATTTATTGAAGATTTTTTTGAATTGTAATAATTAATAGAAAGCCGGAAGTGATCGCGAAGATCCTTCCGGCTTTTTATTTTATGGTTTATGGGTTAGTCAGTCGCTATAAATTAATCTGCGTCTCAATAATAATCTTGCCCCGCGCCACCGTGGCGGTGACGGGCATCCCGGTGATAAAGCCAGACTCTTCGAGCCAGCGGCCTTTAAGGTTGATGGCGGAGGGCGGGTTGGGCTTGCCGTTGTGCGGGGCGTATTCCACCGTGTAGTAACGTTCTGTTTTAGTTGCTTTATTTACCGCGCCGTCTGACTTAGAATACTTCCCAGCCATAGTCAACTTTCTCGTCGGCGGGCGGTAGCGTGTGTGATTGCCTGCACTCTCGCAACGGTTGTTCTGCCGTTACGATAGCTGGGGCAATCTGATCAGCCGGTGTAATGGTGAGGAGGCTCAACATTATATGTACGATGCCGATAACCGGCTGATAGGCGCCCGAGGTCGTGGTCCGGCGAGTGAGTATGAAGCATTATCGATGCGCGCGGGTACCTGGTCGAACGTATCGACGCGGGCTGTGAGGAATCGCTATGACGCCTGGGGCAACCTGACGGCGCGTCGCCACGGACTGTATGAGCAGCACTATGCGTATGACGATGGCAACCGGCTGATACGGGCGCGTTCGAAGCGTTCTACGCCTACGACGCGCTGGGACGCAGCACGTATCTCTACGACCCTGCGGAGCCGTGGAGCCCGCTGGCGCGCATCGACCAGGCGGGGAAAGCCGGCCGCCCCCGGCGAGAGGTACTGGCTCCATATCGACCTGAACAGCGCGCCGCTGGAGATGAGCGATGGCAAAGGCGCCGTGCGCTGGAGCGGACATTACGGCGGGTGGGGCGAGGTCGGGCGCCAGACGGTGGATAGCGTCGAGCTGCGGCAGGGACAACCCGTGATAGACCAGCCGCTGCGCTATGCCGGTCAATATGCTGACAGCGAAACGGGGCTACACTATAATCTGTTTAGATATTTTGATCCGGTGGTTGGCAGATTTACGACGCAGGATCCGGTGGGGTTGCTTGGTGGATTAAACAACTACGCTTATGCGCCGAATCCGCTGACTTGGATCGACCCGTTGGGGTTAATGAAATGTAGTCTAACAGGAAACGAAGTTGGTGACGCAACCAATTTACCTGTTATTAAGCGTGGTAGTCCTGAATGGAAAAAAGCCACAGAAACAATACAGAACGGTGGCAAATCCAATTTTAGAGTGAAAGATAAAGCAACTGCTGAAAAATTGTTAACAGATGCTAGAGGAAAAGTAGATAATCAACCTACTTACTCTGAAATCCCGTATAAAAAGGTTATGAACATCACCCTAATGAATCTCATACAATAAATGCACCAGAGAATAATATCCCCCATGTCAAATGGAAGGATTGGAGCTTGGGTAAAAAATCTGGTGGAGCAGGGCATATATTCTATGAATAGAAAATTATTAATTCTTGATGAAAAAAAATATCCTATTGCATGGAGGTTTAACTCTGAGGATTGCTCGTTATCTTTTGATGAGAAAAGAGAGATTGTTTTTCTTGATGAGGAAGGATCTGAGATTCTTTGGAATATGGTATTTCCATTTAATCATTTAATGAAAATGGATTCATCGTTTTTTTCTGTGATAGAAAAAAACAAGTTGGACTTTGAATGTCCTAAAGAATCTTCTTTGTTTTTTAAGAATAAACTAATAGATATTTCATTTGTATTTTTCTTTTGGGGGAAAAGAGCGAGTGCTATTGCACCTGTAGATGTTTTTGTAAAATCATGGAGCGATTTTTTTTACCCCAGTGATGAAACAAGTGTTGTTTTAATTGCCAATAGAAAAAAAATGATTTTTTCGTATGAAGAAACATTTTTTTACGCCGATATATTAGAGTGATATAAAATCGGAAATATCCTCTATCTTTCCAGCTATTTTAAACGGTGGCGCGTTCATCGAACGGTTGCAGGCTCAGTCCTTCCAGACTGTGCCACAACTCCCGCAGATCCTGCACGGTGATGACGATGCAGCCCGGCATCACGCGCAGATGCCCGGTTTCCTGTGGCCACTTGCCGCTGATGGTAATGGCGGGCGTTGAGGTGTAACCCTTGTTGGGGCGGTAGCCGACACGCAGATAGCGCTCCGGCTGAGAGATTTTAAAAACGGGGGGTATCAGGCGTAGAATGCGCGTCAGCCATAGTCAATCAGGAATGAACGGATGGGCGGTAGCGTGAGCGACTTCTTTTACTATGACGATGTTATGAGGGTAGTTTACAGCCAAAATTGGTAGTACGACCCGAAAGCCAGACGAAATCGTCCCTATGACCCGATAGGGCTGGCAGGGGACTGAACCTTTATCAGTATGCGCCGAATGCGCTGACTTGGATCGATCCACTGGGGTTGACTCCTTATAAAAGGTTTACCATCGACACGTAAAACAGGGGGAACTGGGAAAAGCTATGATCCAGTAAATGGTCAAGGATTATATGGGAAGAGTATTTTATATGTTGGTCGAGGAGATGCGCCCTCCCGTTTAAATATCCATGCAAATACGCCGGGTAAGTCTCATCTAAGGCAATTGACTATATTTGATAATAATTTGACTAAATCGGAGGCCAAGTTCTTGGAACAAAGAATTATGGATCTTCATGGTGGTGCTCAGTCGACAAACCCTGTAACTAACTTGCTTAATAAAATCAGATCATATAGTCCTACTAATCCTAATGCTGGTACATATGATATGGCAGGACATAGTGAAAAATGGGGAAGTCAAATATTAAACTATGCTCTATCTATTTTAGAGGGAAAAGGATTATGAAAGTTAAGTATAAAGAAGGTGATATTTTTATCATTCCCATAAGGGATAAATTCGCCATATGTCAAGTTATTTTTTCACCGAAAGGTAAGTTTAAGCAAGTGATTGGTTTTTGTGTCTTATTTATACAAAGTGATAAATCCTTTAAAAATGATGGTGTTTTATGTCCTATTACTATCATAGATATGGGAAAGGAAACGAAAATTATATTTACAGGAAATCAAAATATCAAAAATGGCTTTTGGGAGATAATTGATCATGTTGATTTAACTGAAGATAAGAAAAGATTGAGGGTATTCAATTATGCAGGAGGTCTCTATGATGGAGAAGAAGAAATTAGACGCATTCCTGTTTCTGAATATCCTAATTATACATCAATGGAAGTGTGTGGTTTTGAACTTATCCAGAATATATTAACAAGCATTTAACTCCAAGACGGAAAGATTCTGATAATCCTTCCGGCTTTATTTTATCTTCGTTCAGTTGCGGTTATTTACTGATTTATTCCCTCCAGATCCAGCCCACCGGGAAAGCGCTTAAGTCAGTCGGCGGCAGCGCGTTCATTGAACGGTTGCAGGCTGAGTCCTTCCAGACAGTGCCACAACTCCCGCAAATCCTGCTCGGTGATGACGATGCACCCCGGCATCACACGTAACTTGAGCGGCTGCCCGGTGCTGAATCCGGCTTCCTGTAGCCACCCCCTCTGTCAGGATAGATGTCACCCCCATCAAAAACGCTAATGGGGCGGTGGGGAAACACCATGAAACGCATTTCACCCGAACGAAAATCAGCAGCACTGGCTAAATTACTGCCGCCTTACAACA
>NZ_JBEIAC010000043.1:0-5059 GCF_040240335.1 Brenneria sp. L4-2C
ACTGATGGGACAGCAACTCACTCACGCACTGGCGTTTTTTACCGCCGCGCCCGATAGCTGGTTTTCACAGGGAAAGAAAAAAATTGAAGCCTGCGGCCTATGGATCTGGGAAACGGTTCAGGGCGACTTCAACGATAATCAGACCACCGGACAGGTGGTGACCGGCACGGTGATTTCCATGATCCCCTTTGTCGATCAGATCTGCGATATCCGGGATCTGATCGCCAATGGCAGAAAAATCAATGAGGACTCGGGCAATACGGCTGCCTGGGTGGCATTGGCATTAACCCTGATAGGCTGTATTCCGGTTTTGGGCTCCTTTGTCAAAGGGGCGTTCAAGGTGATGTTTTTGGGGATACGCAAGCCTGTGCTGGGCGCGGCCGGGAAGATAATGTCATTCAAACTGGTGAGCGATGGCGTAGATACCGCCATCAAAGGACTGAATAAATTCCTTGCTATGCCCTCCGTGCAAAAGTTCTTCTCTGCCGTGGGGATCGACAATCCCTATCTCTATCTGAGCGAAAAGCTGCGGGAGGTGATGTCATCCCTCAGCGTCCCGTCGTTGTTAAGCGTGCTGGATGATCTGCTGGAGGCGACGCGTGAACTGCTGGGAAAAGCGCGCAGTTGGGGGCCGGCGTCGATCAGAAAACCCATCGACGCCACGTTGCAGGGGCTGACGTCGGTGCGTGACAAGGCGGACGGCATGCTGGGCAAAGCGCTGTCGCCGGTCAATCAATTTCTGGAGGCGCTGGCGGTGCGGCTGCATATCGAAGGCAATACGCTCTATCACACCTATCGCGGGGTGAATGTGCATAAGCTGCGTAAACTGCGGGAGATCGAGGAGGCAGAGCTATTGTTGTTCAAACGTCCCGACTGGGTGGATGTGAATGCGGTTGCGAAATATAAAGGGATCAACAAACTTTCTAAAACGCATAGAAAAGCCATGAAGAATGGCTGGCCGGATCTGGAAAACGGTTTTTTAAAAGACGAATACAAAACATTTCATATTATGAATGCCGCCTACGCCGAGCCGGGTGAGCGATTATACCGGGTGCTGGACCCTTCCAATAAATCCCATGATAACGGCACCTACTGGCTGCGGGAGAAGGACTTTCTGGCGCTGCAAAGCAAGGCCGAGTGGCGTAAAAAATGCGCGGTATGGAAGCACTGGAACGAGAACGGCGAATATGTCATCTATACCGTGCCGCCCGGCCAGCGCATCAAGCTGTGGGAAGGGCCGGCGGCTACCCAGGAAATCGACGTCAAAATCAAAGACCCGAAAACCGGTGAATTTATCAAAACCAAAGACACGGTATCGCTGGAGGGCGGCGGCAATCAGTTGCTGATTTTTCCCGGAGACTTACGCCGGGAGGCGATGGGGCCGCGCCGGAAAACCGGCTGGGGCTACAGCGATCTGAATGACGAAGGCAACTGCTTTGTCGGCGTGCCAAAGCTACAAACCAACTGGTTCGGCGACAACAAGGAGTAAACAAAATGGCGATATTACACCCGCAGGAGTGTTATTTACTGGAGCGCTATACCAGCGTCGACTATTACCGCCGGCGCTGGGAGGCCTACAACGCCTTTGTCGAGCACTGCGAGCAGCAGGTGGAGTTGTTTATGCAAAATCTGCCCGTCGACCTCCGCCGGCGTCCGGCCTGGGATCAGATCGATATTATTTGGCAGAACCGGGTGTTGCCCAATATTCGCGATACGCTGTCCGGGTTAGCCGACAGCTATATTGAGCGGCAGCATAACGACCCCAATGCCTATATTACCGGCGGGGGGGTTAATAGTGACCGCAAAGGGCTGATCGATTACTGGCCGGAAAGCTGGATGAGCCCGCCGGCGCTGCAACAGTATTCCGATCTGTTCAGCCTGGGCAGTATGTACGATACGATGGTGCATAGCACCGTCAGTTCAAACTGGGATGAAGGACTATTAACTTATTTATATGATGAAAGCGCCTTTGGTCCGCTGGATTTACCCGCGCAAATTCCCCGCTACCAGTTGGATACGTCCGTGGTGCTGGGGCCGAATGACCCGGTGACGGTGACCGGAATTTACCTGCCGGATGTGGAATATGCCTGCGCGCAATTTTTTCATCCCTTCAGCTATTTGCCGCATGTCGCCCCGCAGGGAAAGGTCAGAAGTGATTTCGTTACGGACGAAGGGGAACGCGATTATGGTTGGGAGCAAATCGAAAACGTGCCGGCCACCTGGACGCTGATCCGCCGGGTGGAGAATGAATTTATTCCGGTGCCGCCGCAGGGCTTTTTCCTGACCGATCACCCGGATGGATTGTATCGCTGGCCGGAGCGGGAGCAGGCGCTGCTGGCCGGCCGGCAAACCCATCTGACGTTGCTGAGCGGCACGGTCTGCCCGTACGGCGGAGTCTGGAGCACCTATCAGGCCGGGCGCATTGAACGGCAACACTTCGCGCAAGGCGATATTTTGCCGCAGTGGCAGGACAGCGCGACGCAGAAAAGGGTTATCCACTGGACGCTGCTGGAGCGCGACGACGGCGGCATTGTGCAGTTTCCGGGGTAAACAAGATGGCGATATTACACCCGCAGGAGTGTTATTTACTGGAACGCTATACCAGCGTCGACTATTACCGCCGGCGCTGGGAGGCCTACAAGGCCTTTGTCGAGCACTGCGAGCAGCAGGTGGAGCTGTTTGTGCAAAATCTGCCCGCCGACCTCCGCCGCCGTTCGGCCTGGGAGCAGATCGATATTATCTGGCAGAACCGGGTGCTGCCCAATATTCGCGGTACGCTGTCCGGGTTAGCCGACAGCTATATTGAACGGCAGCATAACGACCCCAATGCCTATATTACCGGCGGGGGGGTTAATAGTGATAACAAAGGACTGACCGATTACTGGCCGGAGCGCTGGATGAGCCCGCAGGCGCTGCAACGCTATTCCGAACTGTTCAGCCTGGGCAGTATGTACGATACGATGGTGCATAGCACCGTCAGTTCAAACTGGGATGAAGGGCAATTGACCTATTTATATGATGAAAGCGCTTTTGGTCCGCTGGATTTACCCGCGCAAATTCCCCGCTATCAACTGGATACGTCCGTGGTGCTGGGACCGAATGACCCGGTGACGGTGACCGGAATTTATCTGCCGGATGTGGAGTATGCCGGCGCGCAGTTTTTTCATCCTTTCAGCTATCTGCCGCATGTCGCCCCGCAGGGAAAAATCAGGAGCGAATATATTACAAAACGAGGTGAACGCGATTATGGCTGGGAGCAAATCGAAAACGTGCCGGCCACCTGGACGCTGATCCGCCGGGTGGAGAATGAGTTTATTCCGGTGCCGCCGCAGGGCTTTTTCCTGACCGATCACCCGGATGGATTGTACCGCTGGCCGGAACGAGAGCAGGCGTTGCTGGCCGGCAGGCAAACCCATCTGACGTTGCTGAGCGGCACGGTCTGCCCGTACGGCGGAGTCTGGAGCACCTATCAGGCCGGGCGCATTGAACGGCAACACTTCGCGCAAGGCGATATTTTGCCGCAGTGGCAGGACAGCGCGACGCAGAAAAGGGTTATCCACTGGACGCTGCTGGAGCGCGACGACGGCGGCAGTGTGCAGTTTCCGGGGTAAACAAGATGGCGATATTACACCCGCAGGAGTGTTATTTACTGGAGCGCTATACCAGCGTCGACTATTACCGCCGGCGCTGGGAGGCCTACAACTCCTTTGTCGAGCACTGCGAGCAGCAGGTGGAGTTGTTTATGCAAAACCTGCCCGCCGACCTCCGCCGCCGTCCGGCCTGGGATCAGATCGATATTATCTGGCAAAACCGGGTGTTGCCCAATATTCGCGACACCTTATCCGGGCTGGATCGCAGTTATGTGCGGCTACAGCATCACGACCCCAATGCCTATATTACCGGCGGGGGGGTTAATAGTGACCGCAAAGGGCTGATCGATTACTGGCCGGAAAGCTGGATGAGCCCGCAGGCGCTGCAACGCTATTCCGAACTGTTCAGCCTGGGCAGTATGTACGATACGATGGTGCATAGCACCGTCAGTTCAAACTGGGATGAAGGCAATTTAACCTATCTATACAGTGAGCAATTTTTTGGTCCGCTGGATTTACCCGCGCAGATCCCCCGCTATCAGTTGGATACGTCCGTGGTGCTGGGGCCGAATGACCCGGTGACGGTGACCGGAATTTACCTGCCGGATGTGGAATATGCCTGCGCGCAGTTTTTTCATCCCTTCAGCTATCTGCCGCATGTCGCCCCGCAGGGAAAGGCCCGAAGCGACTATATCAGCCCGGAAGGGAAACGGGATTATCACTGGGAGCAAATTGAAAACGTGCCGGCCACCTGGACGCTGATCCGCCGGGTGGAGAATGAATTTATTCCGGTGCCGCCGCAGGGTTTTTTCCCCGCAGCGCACCCGGACGAGCTGTATCGCTGGCCGGAACGGGAGCAGGCATTGCTGGCCGGCCGGCAAACCCATCTGACGTTACTGAGCGGCACGGTCTGCCCGTACGGCGGAGTCTGGAGCACCTATCAGGCCGGGCGCATTGAACGGCAACACTTCGCGCAAGGCGATATTTTGCCGCAGTGGCAGGACAGCGCGACGCAGAAAAGGGTTATCCACTGGACGCTGCTGGAGCGCGACGACGGCGGCATTGTGCAGTTTCCGGGGTAAACAAGATGGCGATACTACACCCGCAGGAGTGTTATTTACTGGAGCGCTATACCAGCGTCGACTATTACCGCCGGCGCTGGGAGGCCTACAACGCCTTTGTCGAGCACTGCGAGCAGCAGGTGGAGCTGTTTATGCACAACCTGCCCGCCGACCTCCGCCGCCGTCCGGCCTGGGAGCAGATCGATATTATCTGGCAGAACCGGGTGCTGCCCAATATTCGCGGTACGCTGTCCGGGTTAGCCGACAGCTATATTGAACGGCAGCATAACGACCCCAATGCCTATATTACCGGCGGGGGAGTACGCAGTGATAACAAAGGGCTGACCGATTACTGGCCGGAACGTTGGATGAGCCCGTCGGCGCTGCAACAGTATTCCGATCTATTCA
>NZ_JBEIAC010000044.1:0-4593 GCF_040240335.1 Brenneria sp. L4-2C
CGGTTAAAAGAGTACCGGCGTATTGCCACACGCTACGACAAAACAGCGAGAAATTATCTGTCGATGGTGAAACTGGGCTGTATCCGACTCTTTTACAAGAAGTTATGCAATTAAGGGACACAGCCTAGCCCCAGCGGATCGATCCACGTCAGCGCATTCGGCGCATATTGATAAAGATTCCGCCCACCCGCCAGCCCTATCGCATCATGCTGGGTAAATCTGCCGATATCCGGATCGTAGTAACGGAACAGATTGTAGTGCAGTCCGGTTTCGCGATCCAGGTATTGACCCTGCAGACGCAGGTTTTGGGAATAATCCAGCGTCTGCTGTTTTTCCCCATAGCTCAACTTGCCCCAGGCGCTGCTGTGGCTATGCCAGCTAGAGGGAAGGTTCGTTAAGATCACATCCGTTTTTTTAATTTTTTTTCGGTGCCCAAAAAGACTTATCAGACACATAGATTTCATTCAATTTTAGGTCAAGAGGAATATGCTCTATATAATCTGCGATTTCATCATAAGGTGATGGTAACGTAAAAGATAAACCATAATTCTCATTAACAACGAGGGTACCATTAAGTATTCTTTGACTCTTTGTTAAATCAAGTAATTTCCCCATAGTTATCCCAGTGTATAATGTATCTTTATATTTCCCTTTGTAATTTTCGTTGCATCCGACACTAATAATAACACCTGCTTGTGTCGTAGAAACTCTCATGACTCCATCATCAAGTACATATGCTATATTTACCTCATTAAATGGAAATGGGATTAAATATTCCTTAACACCAACGTTAAAGTTAAAGTACATGTCTTCAATGTACTGAGATATATTGTCATTCAATAGGATATTACCTATTGATTTAAAAGATATTATTTCAGCGTTAAAATCTATCATTTTTAAATACCGTTCATTAATATGCCATCAATATAAACTGCTGAGTCTTTAATGAGATCATGATTTTTAAAATCTCCGTGACCAATTCGACCTAAAACTTCATCAGGCGATTTCCCCGTAGACTTATAAACTTTCCAATAGTCATTGCCATGAATGTTTGGCTGCGAAGCAGAACCTCCTGGATGATAATCTAGCTTACAAGTCGTTCCTGATTTTGTTGTCTTGACATAAACAATATGTTGAATAGACCTATCATTACCTGCTTGTGGTCTCGTTACTTTCCAGCCCTTCGACGTTAAATAATCATGAACTTCCGCAGATTTTTTCCCTGTCAAACGGTCAGTCCAGCGGCTTGTAATTCTATCTCTACGATTAAATCCTTTAGGTGAACAACTACTTAATCCCCACGGATCAATCCACCCCAAAGCATTCGGCGCATACTGATAAAGATTCAGCCCACCCGTAGCCCTATCGGGTCATGCTGGGTGAATCTGCCGATATCCGGATCGTAGTAACGGAACAAATTGTAGTGCAATCAGGATTAGTCAATAAATGACATATTGTTTTTAATGAAAAAACCATCGAAGAATATTAAAAATAATTACATTTAATATTAAATTCGGGCATCACCATTTTTAATACCTATCTGGAATAATTTATAAGCCATATAGTCAATACGCTGTCTTTGAGCCAGTTTATTCAGCCATTCCTGTGGGATATCTGAAATGCCATATAATGCCCCCGAGATTTGAACAGCGGTGGCGGCAACACTATCAGCATCGTCAGCCAAATTTTCGGCAAGTAAAATGGCGTCACGAAAGTTATTCGTATTCCTCACAGTATATTCCATTCTTATTCTTTAAGTGCAGGTGAAAACCCAAAGTCAACATATCCTTCAGAGCTGATTACTAAGCACCACTTCCTTTCTCTTTCAAAAAAATAATGATGCTGAGGGATTTTTTTTACTGCCAGACTTAAAAAAGAATAAAGCTGATGATTATTTAACCTAACTGAAAAATCCAAAGATGAATCATTTATATAAAAGATATCATTACTTTTTGATATTTCACTATTTATTTCATCATCATTTATAAAGCATTTTATGGTTGCCAACCAGTCTGAGTAATCCCCATGCAATTCCAAAGATTTATGATTTATCGTGTTTTTCCAATCAATTTTTGAACCAATCCATTGAAAGTCATCAGATAACTTATCTACAATAAATTCCCAGTCATCTACTATTTCCGGAGTGTCGGGGAGTTGGAATATTTCCCGCCTAATTTCATCATCTAGTGTCATGACCCTCTCCAAGGTTTGGATGGTATATTATATGAATTATGATGTTTTGTTACTGTGGACTCACTCGCATCAAAGAGGAAATGCTCCCCTTTTTCTTTCCCACTGAATACATTAATATGAGCGCCACTCCGTTCGTCATATTCTACTCTAAAACCTGTCTTTCCGTCGGCTGTTGTCATCCCTACGGGCTTGCCTCTGGTTGCACCAAATTTTCCTGTATTAACTTTCTCAGCAATAAATCCGCGTTTTCCAACCATTCCAGAGCCTTATTTCTGGCCTGATTAAAGTCGTCTTTTGCTTTACAACTTAATCCTAACGGAGCCACCCAGCTTAGTGGATTCGGCGCATATTGATAAAGATTCCGCCCACCCGTAGCCCTATCGGGTCAAGTGCAACAATCCATCCGATTTTCGAATCGTACTATTGGTTTCGGCTGTAAATTACCTTCATCTTGTCGTCATAGTTCAAGAAATCGCGCACGCTACCGCCCACCGACAAGAAAGTTGGCTGAGGTTGGAATTCATTCTAAGACATACAGAATGGTAAATAAATTGTCCAAAACAGCGCGTCACTACACGGTGGGATACGCCTCGCACAAACCTGTTGCAAACAGGTTTGAACAGTTTTAACTGGCCCACAGGGCGAGCCTCAGAATGAGGCGAGTAAAACGGCAGACCCAACCCGCCCCCGGCCATCAACCTTAAGGGGCGCTGGCTCGAAGAATCGGGGTTTATCACCGGGATGCCAATAACGGTGACGGTTGAGCAGGGCAGATTGGTGATTGAGACCAAGATTAACCTGTAGACGACAGATAATAAAAAGCCGGAAGGATCATTAGGATCACTTCCGGCTTTATTTAATCTAAAAGAGAACTGAACTCTTTAAAGGCTTCTATTATTTCGCTAGTTTCAGATAATTCCCTTCTGTCATTAATAATGTATTTTTCGGTATTAACATCCATTATTTCTAACATACATGATTTATCATCCCATACAGTAAAACGGGCGATCTTGCTTTCATTTTCAAAATCAACAACTAAACTATCAGTAAGTTCATTGTTATTGATTTTAACCTCATAATCACCATGAGATAAAATCCAATCCTTTACATCTTGGAGCATTTTTTTATTCCGGTTTCAGTTTTATGAGCTTTAACTTCTATTTTATTCGCTGATGGCATTTCAGGAACAGGCAAGCCTTTACGTTTTACTAAACGGCCTTCAAGAGAATCAGGTCCAACTATTTTTGCCCAACCGTCATTAGTTTTAATCAATGAGTTTTTCGGCACATCAAATTCGACATACATCGTACCCGGTTTAGCTTGTTTACCAAAAGCGTCGATATTCTCGGGATGAGCCACATGAGTGGTGCCAGTGGAGCTTTGTACAACTCTTCCACTATCTACCATTTGTTTATATTCAGTAGGCCCCATCCAACGACCAACTGTAACATTACTCAAACCTAACGGGTCGATCCACCCCAACGGATCCGGCGCATAAGCATAAAGGTTCAACCCACCCATCAGCCCTATCGGGTCATGCTGGGTGAATCTGCCGATATCCGGATCGTAGTAACGGAACAGATTGTAGTGCAGTCCGGTTTCGCGATCCAGGTATTGGCCCTGCAGACGCAGGTTTTGGGAATAATCCAGCGTTTGCTGGTTTTCCCCATCGCTCAACTTGCCCCAGGCGCTGCTGTGGCCTTGCCAGCGTACGGTGCCTTCGCTGTCCGTCAGGCTTTCCGGTTCGCCGTTAGGCGCATTATGAAAATACACACCTGTGCATGCGCTATGCCGTCAATACGCGCCAGCGGCTCGTAGCTGCCCTGATCGGCATACACATAGGTGAGTGGGGTGCCATTACGGGTTTCCTGCAGCAACCGGAAGCCTTCCCACAGAAAGGTGGTGGTTTGCCGTTGCCCGATGGGCTGGCGCAGATCCCGGCTTTGCAGCCACACCTGTTTATGGGTGCGGCGTCCGAGGGGATCGTAACGGTAATGCTCCGTATCCGGCAGGGAGCCTTCCTGTGCCAACAGCCGCTCGGCGGCATCGTAGTGATAGTGGCGATATAGTGAGTCAGGTGGCCGTCAGCCCATTCCCGAAGGGAAATAGAGCCTGGTAAAAGTGTAGCGATATTAGGCTGTGTCCCTTAATCATCTGAGCTATAGTAACTACTTATTTCCACAACACTTTGAGATATGGCCCGATACGATCTTCCCGATGAAGCATGGAGCATCATCCAGCCCTTACTGCCTGCTGAACCTACATCCCCACGAGCCGGACGCCCATGGGCTGAGCATCGTAAAGTCATCAACGGTATGTTCTGGGTGTTGTGTTCTGGTGCGCCATGGCGCGATTTACCTGAGCGATATGGCTCCTGGAAAACGGTTTATAATCGCTTTA
>NZ_JBEIAC010000045.1:0-4466 GCF_040240335.1 Brenneria sp. L4-2C
CAGCCAGCGCCAGCGCCTGCTGGCGAAACTCCGGGGTATATTGATTACGGGATGTCTTCTTCACAGATTTTGCTTGCGTCATGGTTCACCTTGTTAACGATTTTACTCGCTTAACAGCGTGTCCACCATTCGTGGGTAGGATCAATCTATCTAATATCCGAATCGTACTACCGGTTTCGGTTGTAAGTTACCTTGATACCGTCGTCGTATCGGAAACCGTTCACGCTACCGCCCTGAACACGCATTCTACGCCAGACACCACCGTTTTTAAAATCTCTCAGCACGAGCGCTATCAGCGCGTCGGCTACCGGCCCAACAGGGGCAACGTCTCTACACCCGCCATCAATATCAGCGGCAAGTGGCTACAGGAAGCCGGGTTCAGCACCAGGCAGCCGCTCAAGCTGCGCGTGATGCCGGGGTGTCTCGTCATTATGAAAATACAACACCTGTGCATGCGCTATGCCGTCAATACGCGCCAGCGGCTCATAGCTGCCATGATCGGCATACACATAGGTGAGCGGGGTGCCATTACGGGTTTCCTGCAGCAACCAGAAACCTTCCCAGAGGAAGGTGGTGGTTTGCCGTTGCCCGGTGGGCTGGCGCAGATCCCGGCTTTGCAGCCACACCTGTTTATGGGGCGGCGTCCGAGGGGATCGTAACCGGTTTTAATTTTATTTGAATTCTCACAGAACAGGGGTAATGAATTTTAAATCAAAGATCTATGAAATTATCGTTCTCTAAATAAAAATTCAACCCTGCAATAAAATCTCCCATCGATGGGTTTGCTTTCTGGACAGATATGTTTCTTAGTACATCTAAAAATTGATCTCCATAGAAAAAAAGCTCCAGTGAGTTATTGATAACAAACTCTGGATATACTTCCTCATCATCATCGCTAATAACAGGGTACATTTCTAAATAGCAAATAAGATCTGCTCTAGCAGATGATTCATATTCCTTTGTATACAAGCAGAAATTATCTTTATCATATTTACTCATAACTTTAGATATTAACTCATCTAAGTTATAAGCCTTTCTATATTCTAACTGACTCATCTACATTTCCCTCCTCTAGGTTTTCCCGTTACCCCAACCAGTTTACCCCTACGACCAAATTCTCCTCCGCCCACATATCACGCCCACCTTTTCCGGTAGGGTGATACAGACCATGATTATCTGCATGGTCTATGTGGTCAACTAAAACCAGTCTATTAACATCTTCATGATGATGCCATGTTAAACCTGGGGGCTTGATACTTTATTCGGATTTTTCAACCATTCACTTAATGCGGGATGACGTCCCAACATATCTCTTCTAAATGAGGGATAGCTGTTCATTTTATTAATAAAGTCAATGTTTGCTCTATTAAATTGAACGCCATCACTTGAGTGTCTATATTTAGGATCAAGAGAGTAATCATGGAATATATTATATTCCCCGTTATTTGGACGGTTTGCCAACCCCAGCGGATCGATCCAAGTGAGGGGATTTGGGGCATAAGCATAAAGGTTAATTCCCCCCGCCAACCCAATCGGGTCATGCTGGGTAAACTTGCCGATATCTGGATCGTAGTAACGGAACAGATTGTAGTGCAGTCCGGTTTCGCGAGCCAGGTATTGGCCCTGCCAGCGCACCGTACCGTCGCTGTCTGCAGGCTTTCCGGTTCGCCGCTGGGCGCATTATGAAAATAAATTTCTGATATCAAGCGTGATCGTAATTAATACCATACAAGATAAAGTTTGGGAAGTCGCAGAAGATTTATCCGGCTTTATCTACATAAGTGTTTTCAATACACAACTCTCTGCCACCATTTTTTATTTTCGATATAACCTGATGTAAGTATTTCACTCCATTTGGAATGTTTTTTTAGGAAAAAAAGCATATCTGCATCAGCCTTTTCTATAAGGCCGGCAGGTCCCTTCAATCCTAAAAAAACAAAAATATTTATTGAGTCAAATAAATGAATCACTTTTAAAAATTCTTCATATAATAAATTATCAGAATAAACCAGCCTATTCATATAGTTATAGGTTATTTCAATGATATTGTTATATTTGGAATTCATCACGCTATGGATAAAGCTTTTAACTATATCGTTGTAAATAAAATCAATGCATTGTGATAAATCATATATTTTATAAGCTACCACTTCAACATCATGAGGCAGCTTATATCCTTTATTTATTAACCGAGCAATGTGACTTATTTTATCCAACATTTAACACTCCTTACTAGTTAGGTACTGAGAAACCAGGTAATTTCCTCAGGTTTTCCCCGCTTTCAGGAAAATGAGTCAATATAGTTGGAGTTTTACCTGTTTGACTTGTTGCTGTAAACAAAACTGTATTAGGATCGTAATAACCTACACGAGGTTTATTAGTATATCTATCTCTATAAGTAAATTCCCTACCATCCTGGATAGTAGTTCTGGCACTGAAATCATATTCCCTCACTGAACTTGCTCCTACTTGATCACCATGTTTTGCATAATGATCTCTCAATCCAGGCCCATCAACACCCTGTCTGGACTTATTCCATTTTGCATTTTTAGCTATGCCGCAACTTAGCCCCAGCGGATCAACCCAAAGCATTCGGCGCATACTGATAAAGATTCAGCCCACCCGCCAGCCCTACCGGGTCAAGGATAGAAATCCATCCAATATCCGAATCGTACTACCGGTTTCGGTTGTAAGTTACCGTCATACCGTCGTCGTCGTATAGGAAACCATTCACGCTACCGCCCTGAACACGCATTCTACGCCAGACACCACCGTTTTTAAAATCTCTCAGTTGGAGCGCTATCAGCGTGTCGGCTACCGGCCCAACAGGTGCGACACCTCCACGCCCGCTATCAATATCAGCGGCAAGTGGCTACAGGAAGCCGGGTTCAGCACCTGGCAGGCGCTCAAGCTGCGCGTGATGCCGGGCTGCATTGTCATCACCGCGCAGGATTTGCGGGAACTCTGGCACTGTCTGGAAGGACTCAGCCTGCAATCGTTTGATGAACGCGCCACCGCACAATGGCTGAACACCTTTCCCGGCAGGCTGGACATGGGAGGCGCACAATGAGCATTCAGACGGCGTTTTATCAGGGGGAACTGCCGAAACTGACGCTCACCGGCGACGAGCTGGCGCAGGCGGGCTTTACCGCCGGGACGTTGTTTCGTATCAGCCTGTACCGCAAGGGGCTGGTGCTCACCCGGCTGGATGAGGATACTGATATCGCCGCGCTGTTGGCAGAGCTGGACGGCCATGACTGCGAGGGAGTGGACTGGATACGCGATAACGGCGGGCTTTATCTGACGGGCGACTGGCTGACCCAAAGCGGGTTGCTCGGCCAACCGCTGGAGATTGAGGTGCTGCCCGGTAGGGTGATTATTTGGGCAGAGTCTGGGGTTATGCTGGTGTAATGATAAAAAGGCCGGAAGAATCATAAGATCACTTCCGGCTTCATTTCTTAATAAATCATGCTATTCCCTGTGCTTTATTAAAAATACTGGTAATTTCCTTCGCATATTTCTTTGCATTTGGAATACGAATGGATTTTATATACTCTATTAACTTTTCAGGTTTATCGAGTATTAGAAAAAACTCAATCAAATGGCCTATCGGAAAATTTAACTTCAGTGGTTCGTTAACAATATTATCTTCACCACCATCTGCTTCAAAGTAGGTCATATATTTGTTTTTAATAAAAAAAATAGATTGCTTTCTTCTATTTTCAATCACCCACTTCAGATCTTCCGCACTGATCCCGGCGGCGTCAATATACCTATTATAAATTTTCATCAGTACGGGTTCCATTTCTAAGATATGTATCTTTTTAAGTATTGCACTTTCTAATTCATGAAGATAACTAATATAATAATCAGAACGAGTGAATTCATCTAGCGTCATATCAATAACCCTTATAATTTCCGATATCTTGTAAGATATCAAGTAACTCAGTGCCTGAATGCCTGAATGCCTGAATGCCTGAATGCCTGAATGCCTGAATGCCTGAATGCCTGAATGCCTGAATGCCTGAATGCCTGAATGCCTGAATGCCTGAATGCCTGAATGCCTGAATGCCTGAATGGATCTCTTTCGGCATGTTCCCAAGGAGTAACCTTTTCAAGGTTATACGGAATATCGACATGGCGACCAGAACGCTGTGGCCAGAAGCGATGATTTGACTCCAAAGAGACATTTCTTGTCCTAGGCTGTGTCCCTTAATCATCTGAGCTATAGTAACTACTTATTTCCACAACACTTTGAGATATGGCCCGATACGATCTTCCCGATGAAGCATGGAGCATCATCCAGCCCTTACTACCTGCTGAACCTACATCCCCACGAGCCGGACGCCCATGGGCTGAGCATCGTAAAGTCATCAACGGTATGTTCTGGGTGTTGTGTTCTGGTGCGCCATGGCGCGATTTACCTGAGCGATATGGCTCCTGGAAAACGGTTTATAATCGCTTTA
>NZ_JBEIAC010000046.1:0-3795 GCF_040240335.1 Brenneria sp. L4-2C
GCAGCTGAACCTGGGGCATCTGGTGGACGGCAGCCGTCAGCGGCGGGGCGAAGGGTTTGAGCTGCGCACCGACCAGTGGGGCGCGATACGGGCGGGGAAAGGGCTGTTCATCAGCGCGGACGAACAGAGTAAAGCCGGTGATAAGACGCTGGAGATGGGTGCGGCGCTTAGTCTGATAAAAGGTGCGATGAGTCAGGTTACGGAATGGCGGCGTATCACGCAGACCCATCGTAATCTACAGCCGGATGCCGATTCGTTAAAAGAATATCAGTGCAATGCGGATGGTTTGAAAGCGGCGGCGCTGTTATTAAGCGCGCCGGCAGGTATCGGCGTCGTCAGTCCGCATGTCGTCATGCTACAGAGCGGTAAAGCGCTGTATGCGCAGAGCGCGGGGGAGGTACATATCGGCAGCGCGGAACGGATAGGCATTAATGCCCGTCAGGCGGTGTCGGTGTTGTCGCAAAATGAAGGCATGCGTCTGGTTTCGGCAAAAGGCGCCTTATCCATTGAGTCGCATGCGGATGTGATGGATGCCATCGCCTTGCAGGATATTACGGTGAACTCCACGCAGGGACATATTCAGATCACCGCGAAACAAGGGATCACCTTGGCCTGCGGCGGCGCTTATATCCGTTTGTCCCCTAAGGGGGAAATTGAAATTCATGGCCCCAGCCAGCTGAGTTTAAAGGGCCGGCATAAAATGGATGCCCCATCCGGCGCCGATTTCCCGTTGCCTGAATTGCCTGCTTCGGTATGTGAAGACTGTCTCAAAAAAGCGCAGGCGGCGGCTCAGGGTTTTGTCTTCAGAGGATAATGCAATGACTACTCAGCAACCGGCAGGTTGGTTCTCTTTACTTGAAACCGCGGTGAAAAACGCCGAAAGCGATCACCTCGATCTTATTGTCGATCAAAGCGGCGCGAATACGCCCTTAATTCCGGCGTTGGAAACTTTTTCACCGGCAATCCCCTGGTGTTCATTATTCGCCGGATTGCCGGAGGAAAGTGAAGTCGATGCGGCGCCGCTCTTGATTCGTATCAACTTAGGCCTGCTCGAACAGCGTCAATGGGCCGAGCAACTGATTCAACATTTAGCGAAGCAACCTCGGCTGTTGACGCTGTGTTCCGCCTGGTCGTTCAACATGCTGTCAGAATATTTCACGGCGTGCCTGGATGCGACTCATTGTGGTCAGCCCGGTATTCTGCGTTTTTTCGATCCGCGCATCTTCCCGCATTTATTTACCCATATTCTTCTTGATTCGCAGCAGAAACATTTATTACGCCCCGCGATGTTCTGGAGCTGGTTAGACAGAGAGGGCGAGCCGGTCTGGTTAACCGGCGATAACGCATCACCATCAGAAGAAAAGCCGGAAAAAATAGACCTTGACGATCAACAGCTTGAACAATTGTTGATCGTCAGCGATGCGGAGATGTTGATGTGTTCTTTCATGCGGCAAAACGGCCTTACCCGTGCGAGTGAGGCGCTGTTCCATGCCAGCTATCGCGCGATGCGGGAAGCCACTGCCGCAAATATTTTTTTGGATCAGGAACGTGAAGCGTTCGCCTGGCAACGGCTTCAGCAGTTACAGACCGACCCTTATGTCGTCGCCAACGACCCTCTTTAAAAAGGAGTTTATATCTTGAAAATACCGTTAATCCCCCTGGTGCTGTGCGGCCTGCTGCTGTCGGCCGCCGCTCAGGCGGATACGCTTATCGTCATCAATCATACCCACTGGGCAATCAACCGCTTCAGCGTGGACGGCATATCGGGCATCGACAGTGTCGGCGCCTATCAGGGCGGCGGCGGCGGTTGCTGTTACCGCGCCCCGGCACGGTGGCGGCCGGGCATGACGGTGCGGATCGACTGGGAAACCGGGGTGGCGGATATGATTGGCTTTCCCGGCTTTGCCGACTGGGATAACTATCTGGCCTGGCAAAAGAAAATGGACGACCAGAAACGCCGGCACAGCAAGGTGGTGCCGCTGCCGCCTTATACCTCGGAAGATAACTGCGGCATCACGGTGCATTTTCTGCCCTGCGATGAGGTGAAGGTCACCACCTCTTGTTTCTCGCCCACCCATGAGCGATACCCGATCAAAGAGCCGTTAAGGATGCCGGAGCCGAAATCATGTCCAAAATAAAACCGCAGGATACCGCCTGGCTGCCGCCGGCCTTTCCGCTCAACGGGCGGTTGCCCGACCATCCTTATCCGGTGGCGATGAACGAACGCCGGCAGAACAGCCTGGAGCAACGTTACTATGACGAGTGCTGTCTGGCCGCCGGAAAACGGGTGTGGCGCCCCTGCTGCAAGACGCTGCACGTCAGCCTGTTTTTTGACGGCACCGGCAACAACCTGCATAACGACGTCTATGTGGATGAACATCCGCATCCCAGCAATATCGCCCGCCTGTTCCGCGCCGCCATCGGCAGCGGTTACGCCGGCGGCGCGGCGCTGGAGAACGCGCTGCTGGATGTGCCGCCTGCCGGGAGCGAGACCTACTTCAAGTTCTATATGCCCGGCGTGGGTACGCCGTTCCCTGAAATCGGCGAGCTGGATTACAGCAACCTGGGACTGGCGACCGCCAGCGGCGGGGAAAACCGTATCAACTGGGGACTGGTCAAGCTGCTGGATGTGCTTAATTTCGTTTTCCGACGCGTTTGGCTGAATAACAGCGAGAGCTGGGATGCGGTTCAGTCCATGTCCACGCCTACCGCCTGGGCGGCGCTGGGGCTGGGCGGCGCGCATAACCGCTATGAGACCTTCTATCGGCACTTCAACAGGTTGCAGAACAACATCTGGCAGGCGATGAACCCGACCGGCCGGGGCAAGGCAAAGCTGATGGGCATGAAACTGTACGTGTACGGTTTTTCACGCGGCGCGGCGCAGGCCCGGACCTTCGTCAACTGGCTGACCGAACTGTTCCCTAAGCCGGATAGCGCGGACGGCGTGCCGGCCCAGGTGTTGCAGGGCAGCAACCCGGCCTGCCGCCTGCCGGTCAGCGTGGAGTTTCTCGGGCTGCTGGATACGGTGGCGTCGGTGGGGGTGGCGAACATTGCGCCGTTCGCCGCCGGGCATATGGCCTGGGCGGACGGGACGCAGGCGTTGCCGGACGACGCGCGTTTCGGCGGGCTGGTTAAGCAGTGCGTACATCTGGTGGCGTCGCACGAACAGCGGCTGTGTTTTCCGCTCGATTCGCTGCGGCGCGGCAACGGGCAGTACCCGCGCAACAGCGTGGAGGTGATCTACCCCGGCATGCATTCGGATATCGGCGGCGGCTACCCGCCCGGCGACCAGGGCAAGGGGATTGATGTTGATGATGGCTCGTTGTTGTCGCAGATTGCGCTGCACGAACTGTATGCGACGGCCTTCGCCGCCGGCGCGCCGCTCAAGGTGCAGGAGGAGGTTCTGCCTCAGCATCTGGCGCTGGACAGTTGGCGAATCTTGTCAACAGACAGACTTAAAGAGTTCACTCTGGCCCCGGATGTCATCCACCGCTTTAACGCCTGGCGCGAGGCGACGCTGGGACTGTCCCCATCGGCGCAGCCGGCCGGGAAAGAGAGCGATAACGGCCATTACCAGCCCGGCCGGGCCGGGCTGGCGCTGGAGGCGCTGATAGCAAACCAGATGGCCTGGCTGACCGCCTGGCGGATAGACCGTTATGCCAGAGGGTCGGCGCTGAACTGCGCGTTTTACCGGGCGGCCACCGATAGCCACGCCAACGCCGGCAGCCGGAAGGCGGCGGAAGCGGCGCGCGATGAAAGGCAGAAAAGCGCGGAGCGGGCGCGGCTCGACCTTAT
>NZ_JBEIAC010000047.1:0-3492 GCF_040240335.1 Brenneria sp. L4-2C
TCGGCCTGTTTGAGGATGGCGATGATCTGACTGTCGGTAAAGCGTGATTTTTTCATAGCGAATCTCCTGCGTTCAGATTACGAGAAAATTCTACTTATGAACACTCCGCTTTTTCGGGGGGATTACCCCGCCGCCTGAGTGCCGATTTCGCCTATCAGCAGCGCTTCCTGCAACCGCTGCTGCTCTTTTTCCTTGTCGAATATCGGCGAGAGCGTCTGGTTCGCCTGCGCCACATCATAACCGAGCCTTCAGCCGCTGACATTAGCCATTCCTGTAACCCCGCCTAATGTCAGATGTAATAAACGTCGCCTAATAGGCCGAAGTAGTTAAAAAACATTACGAGCGGCATTACCCTCCGACGGAGGAAAAAAACGCCCAGCCCGCAGCTTCAGCTCAGCGGCAAGTGGCTAGGGTAACTGGGTTTTAACACCGGACAGCCGGTTATCGTGACCACTGAGCGCGGGAAGTTGGTGATTGAGGCAGAGATTAGGGTCTGACGGGGAAAAGATGATCCCGGCTCAAGGCCGGGATTTTTTGACAAAGATATTGATTAGCGAATATTAAAGAACCAAAGAACAAAACCCAGTATAAACCCAAGACCTGCCATTTTCAGATAAAGGTAAATGTTATCTTTAATCAATCCAATAATATCCTCCCCCCCACTAATCCAATAACCGATAACTTGGAAAAACAAGCTAATAAAAAATAAAAAAATAGCGATTGTGCAGGGAAGATAAATCATTAGCCATAACGGCTCATTTCTTTTCATTGCTTTCACCGTTAATCTTTAGGTAATTGTCAACCCCACTATTAAAAAAACCTGAAGCAGCAGAATCGCCTATATTACCAACAATAGAAGGAACAGAACTTTGAGGTGCTGGTTTAGTTATCGTCCAAACACCTGTCGACACCCATTCATACTGTTTTGATATTGGATTGAACTTCTTATCAAACGGTATCTTGAGAATATTACCCGCCGCATAACCAGCAGAAGCCCCCGCCTTACTCAGCAACGCCGCCATAAACGGATCATCACCACTTATTTCCGCTGAGTAATAACCACCTGCCGCATTCCAGGCTACTGTTGGGTTATAACCTTTACCTGCCGTAATCGCACTGATAATACCGGAACCAATTAAATCAGAGAGTTTTACTTCCCGGGTGGTTCCATATTGAATACCGGCGCTCGCAGCCGTAGAGACGCCCACCGCGATCAACTGCTCTTTTCCTTTCGTCACTGAATTTGTCACTATCGCTTTTCCACCCATCACAATAACTGGCCATGACGTCGGATCGACGACAACGGCCATGACACGATCTCCGGTGGTGATATTGTCTTTCAGGAATTTAAGATCCGCACCGTTCAGATAATTCACCAGTGCCGCCGCATCCGGATCTTTCAGCTTTTCATCCAGCCGATACTGCGATGGATGCGGGGTTAGTACCAAGAACCTCGGAAGTTCAGTTTTTCCGAAGTTCTCCGCTTTTGTAGTCAAACACTTGTTACTCTATATTTTTCGATAGTAAAAGAACCAGTATGCACATCCAACAGCCCCCCCCACTGAACCTGTCTTCAATACTTTATGAAAGTTGTCCTTCAAGTACCCTAGCATCTGATCACCACCACCAATCCAATACCCGACCACTTGAAAAATAAGACTAATAAAAAAAAGCATTAAAAATAATGCAACGCATAAATACAACAGTATCAGTAGTGATTTTTTACTTACTAGCATTGTTATGCTCCTTATCTTTTATGGAGTTTTGCAATGCATCAGAGAACCACCCAGAAGCAGCTGAGTCAGCAACATTTCCAGAAAGAGAAGGTAAGTTATTTTGAGGAGTTGGCTTTGTGATAGTCCAAACACCTGTTGATACCCACTCATATTTTTTTGATACTGGATTTAATTTTTTATCCATCGGTACTTTAATAATATTACCAGCGGCATAACCTACCGATGCCCCAGCCTTACTCAGCAATGCCCCCATAAACGGATCGTCACCATTGATTTCTGCCTGATAATAGCCACCTGCTGCATTCCAGGCCACTGTTGGGTTATAGCTTTTACCAGCAGTAACCAGTGCAATAACTCCTGCCCCAATAACATCTGATAATTTAACTTCCCCTGTCTTGCTGGTCCCATATTGAATAGCTGTATTAGCAGAACTTGATACTCCAACAGCTATTAATCTCTCCTTGGCTCCAGCGTTGTTAGTCACTATCGCTTTTCCACCCATCACAATAACTGGCCATGACGTCGGATCGACGACAACGGCCATGACACGATCTCCGGTGGTGATATTGTCTTTCAGGAATTTAAGATCCGCACCGTTCAGATAATTCACCAGTGCCGCCGCATCCGGATCTTTCAGCTTTTCATCCAGCCGGTACTGCGATGGATGAGCATCATTCGCCACATTGGTGCTTGCCTGAATCAACTCTTCCCAGGTGACGCAGGCAACGCCGCCGCCAGTACAGGCTTCAACCAGTTCCCTACTGTTTTTATTGCTGATCTCAAGATACTTCTCAATAACCGGTCTACAGTCATCGCCAGAGGCTTTACATTCGGACAACTCTTTATCAAGCTGCCGGGATTCTGTTGTGCTCAGATAGTTATTCTCAACAACAATTACTTAAGATTTTTTCTACATTTTAGATAATATGAAAACCATATTCCCGCACCTATCCATCCACCACCAAATACACCGATCTTGCTATAGTGTATAACCTGTTGAAAAGTTATTGGATGTGATAGAACGATCCATATCGTAATTACTACACCAACAGCACACACAACAGCATAAGTGATGATTAAAAACAAAAGGAATAAAAGAGGGTGTTTCACTTATCACCTCCTTGAACTTCCTTTTGAGCAGCACTACTAGCAGCTTCTGACATTAAAGAACCGACACCACCACCAGACATACCTGGAATTGGACTCATTGCCCCACCTTTAAACAAATAACCAGGGCCAAAGGAATTCTCAGTATATTTTAAAGCGTTCTTACTGGCCTCCATTCCAAAGTAATTTTTAATGTACTGAGTTTCTAATTTATTGGTAATGGCAGAGCCGATACCATAACCTACTCCAGTACCTATCATGCTACCCATCACAGCGGCTTGACTATCTTGTCCTGTAATTTGGCTAGTCGCATAAGCACTACCCGCACCAATAAGTTGGTTTGAATAATAAGATTTACCGGTGGTTGCCGCACCGGTTAGCCCAGAAAACCCAAAGCTAACTAAATCAAATTTATCTCCGGTATTTCCACTAGAGATTTGTACTAGACCATTCGCACCATAACTTAAAGCTCCACCAACTAATTTATCACTCATCGTTGTTGACGATGAAAATAACGATCTCCCCCCCGCGACCAATCCCCAGAAATTTTCTGGCTCACCAATAAACGCCAAAGCACGATCACCGTTAGTAGTATGACTATTAATATAATTAAGGTCATAATTGTTATTGGATGCAACATAATCCCTTA
>NZ_JBEIAC010000048.1:0-3330 GCF_040240335.1 Brenneria sp. L4-2C
TAAAGCGATTATAAACCGTTTTCCAGGAGCCATATCGCTCAGGTAAATCGCGCCATGGCGCACCAGAACACAACACCCAGAACATACCGTTGATGACTTTACGATGCTCAGCCCATGGGCGTCCGGCTCGTGGGGATGTAGGTTCAGCAGGCAGTAAGGGCTGGATGATGCTCCATGCTTCATCGGGAAGATCGTATCGGGCCATATCTCAAAGTGTTGTGGAAATAAGTAGTTACTATAGCTCAGATGATTAAGGGACACAGCCTAGTTTGATAACAGTAAACGTTAGATGAACATGCCGGCACCGACTGGCTGACTCGCAGCGGATTGCTCGGCCGATCGCTGGAAATTGAACTGCTGCCCGTAAGATGACTATTCGGGCGGAATCTGGGATAATGCAGGCTTAATCATTGGGCGGGTAAATAAAATAGCTGGGAAGATAAAGTGGTCTTACCCGGCTTAAAATCAAACGCTCGTTAATAAATTATCTACAAGCTCAAAACCAGACACACCCATTGTTGTATAATTAGGGTATTCAGAAACAGGAATACGTCTAATCTCCTCTTCACCGTTATAGAGACCACCTGCATAATTGAATATTCTCAATTTTTTCTTTTCCTCACTTAAATCAGCATATCCAATAATTTTCCATAAACCATTATTAATTTTTTGATTGCCTGTAAATATAACTTTTGTTGCTTTACCGAATTTCTCAATAGACATCGGGTTTAGAAGGCCATCATTATTAAACTCTTCATCATCCTGTATAAATAGCAGACAAAAAGCGATTACCTGCTTAAACTTCCCTTTTGGTGAAAAAATAATTTGACATATGGCATATTTACCATTACTTAAGGGGATGGAAAAAATATCACCTTCTCTATATTTCACTTTCATAGACCATTACCCTTAAAAATATAAATTATATCATTTAATTCCTTACTACCCCAATCATGACTATGTCCGGCAATATCATATGTAACCGCATTAGGATTATTGGGGCTGTAAGAACTAATTTTATTCAGCAGGTTGGTCAAAGGATCTGTAGACTTAGCACCACCATGAAGATCCATGATCCTTTGCTCCAAAAACTTAGCTTCAGCTTTGGTCAAATTATTATCAAATATGGTTAACTGATCCAAATGAGATTTACCCGGCGTATTTGCATGGATATTTAAACGGGACGGCGCATCTCCTCGACCAACATATAAAATACTCTTCCCATCATGTAATACATATAATCCTTGACCATTTACTGGATCATAGTTTTTCCCAGTTCCACCAGCTTTACGCGTCGATGGTAAACCTTTACAGGGGGTCAACCCCAGCGGATCGATCCATGTTAGCGGGTTTTTGACATACGCATAAAGGTTAAGGCCGCCTCTTAGCCCCACCGGATCCTGCGTCGTAAATCTTCCAACCACCGGATCAAAATATCTAAACAGGTTATAGTGTAGCCCCGTTTCGCTGTCAGCATATTGACCGGCATAGCGCAGCTGCTGATGCAACGCCCCCTGCGTACGACCGGTTTCCCGATGCAGGCGGTCACGGGTAAATTCACTCACCATCTGCTGGTTGAATTTCATCGCGATGGCGTGACCGGAGCCATAATACAACCATTGCAGCCGGTCCCCCTGCGGCAGCGTCAACGCCTGCAGGTTGGACAGCGCATCCCATTGGTAGCCCAACTCGCCATTGACGCCCTGCTCAGACACCAAATTGCTGGCCCTGTCGTATTGCAGGCGAACGGTATCCGCTTCAATGCCCAGCTCGATGCCGACGGCGGTCGGAGTGCGCATCAGTGTTGTCAGGCGGCCTGCCGCATCGGTCTGGTGCGTCAACTGCCCGAAAGCGTCATAGGAATAGGCCGTCACGCTACCGCCCATCAACGAGAAAGTTGACTATGGCTGAGACGTATTCTAAGTCAGTCGGCGCGGTAAATACAGCAGCTAAAACAGAACGTTACTGCACGGTGAGATACGCTCCGCACAAACCTGTTGCAAACAGGTTTGAACAGTTTTAGCTGGCCCACAGGGCGAGCCTCAGAATGAGGCGAGTAAAACGGCAGAGCCAACCCGCCGCCCGCCATCAATATCAGCGGCAAGTGGCTACAGGAAGCCGGGTTCAGCACCGGGCAGCCACTCAAGCTGCATGTGATGCCCGGCGGCATTGTGATTACCGTGCAGGATATTCGTGAGTAGTGGCACTGTCTGGAAGGATTACGCCGGGAGCCGTTCGATGAACGCGCCGCCGCCGACTGGCTCAACCGCTTTCCCGGTGGGCTGGACAAGGTGGGCGCGCAATGAGTATTCAGACGGCGTTTTATCCGGGTGAACTGCCGGAGCTGACTCTCACCGGCGACGAACTGGCTCAGGCGGGCTTTAGCGCCGGGACGTTGTTTCGTATCAGCCTGTACCGCAACGGGCTGGTGCTGGTCCGGCTGGATGAGGACACCGATATCGCCGCGCTGCTGGCAGAGCTGGACGGCCATGACTGCGAGGGTGCGGACTAGATACGCGATAGCGGCGAGCTTTATCTGGTGGGCGACTGACTGACACGCAGCGGCTTGCTTGGCTGGTCGCTGGAGATTGAGGTGCTGCCCGGTAGGGTGATTATTCGGGCGGTGTCTGGGGTTATGCTGGCGTAATAATACAGGCGGGTAAATAAAAAAGCCGGAAGGATCGTTAGATCGCTTCCGGTTTTTAATCTAAAACTAAGGAAGAGTCAGTTCAAAATGATCTGGCTGGAACGCTTTATCAACTACAAAATCAAAAAAGTCTTTATTCATAGATACAGGAGGTTCATCTAATGAGGAGTCATAAAAATATACATCATTTGAATAATGCCCGGCTTCTTTTAAAAAACCATAATATCCACCGGTTTCATCGTCACTAAAGGCCAAAAAATTTTCAGGCATGGCAATATACTCACCATTCTTAAATAAGATATACCATTCACTATTAGGACTTAATGAATATATATTCAGAAAAGCAAAGTGTCCGGCTTTATATCTCAATGAAAAAAATACATATTTTTCAGGAAGATAACCATCAATCTCTTTTTCTACTTTTTCGGCTTCTTCCTTTATCGCTAAGTGTTCATCTTCCGTGAGAAACCAATTAGGTTTTTTACTTCTAACATAATCGACTATTTTTACAAACTGATCTTGCCCAGCGACGGTGGACACAGCCTTAAGCGAGGTTTCTTTCCTCAAATTGCACCGGGCTTAGCCCGCCGTTGGCACTATGCCGTCGGTGCCGATTGTAGTCTATCTCGATATACTCGAATACCGCCGATTTCATCTCCTCCCGCGTGTTGAACCTCTCACCG
>NZ_JBEIAC010000049.1:0-3024 GCF_040240335.1 Brenneria sp. L4-2C
TGCTGGATGGTATTGGTGTTCAGCGTCAGAACGGCAGTATGAAGCGCCGTGGTTATGCGGTTTTGGCTGACAAAGCTTACTCAGGGCATGCGCTTCGTAACGAACTGAAACGAAAAGGGATAAAAGCAGTTATCCCTCGAAAATCTAATGAAAAAATGGCTTCTGACGGACGCTCACGGTTCGCCAGTGACGTTTACCGTCGCCGCAACGTAGTGGAGAGATGTTTTGGCCGGTTAAAAGAGTACCGGCGTATTGCCACACGCTACGACAAAACGGCGAGAAATTATCTGTCGATGGTGAAACTGGGCTGCATCCGACTCTTTTACAAGAAGTTATGCAATTAAGGGACACAGCCTAGTAAAAACAACAAGTTATTGTATTTTATGCCATTCACGTTTCTGGTTATTGCTGTCTATTTTTCTTAGCTGTCGTTCTGTCGCCATTCATTTTTTGTGATGAAAAGAGATTTTTCACGTGCTCGGTAAGACATAACAAAGCTGCATAAAAAATCAAAAAGACCAAACTATAGGCCAGCATAGCGCTAACCTTTCCTAATGCCGGATTTCTATAAACAACAAGGGCACCAGTAATACAAGTACCAGCGAGAATCAAATATACAGATTCTAATAGGCCACGAAGTTGATGAGCGACATTGACTGCGAAATCTATTCGACAGCCAAAGTATGAACGGATAAAGCTCAAGGTGAGCTCCAAGAAAAACCCTACGGCAAAGGCTCCGTAAAGGTTACTTTTGTATAGAGGCTCACCACTAACCAGCGCAGAGAATACGCGCTCAAACGCAGACTCTCCCCCACGAAGATATGCAATCAAGGTAAAACCAACACCTACAATCAAAAAAGTACTGATAAACCTGGCTGCATCCTCTTTTAAGGGTTTCATAACCATCTTCAAATCAGAAATTACTTTTCTCATGGCTCACCCAATCGGTCATACGGATTCAACGTTACGGCCGCATCCAGGTGATCGGGGCAAAGTGTGCATAGCGCTTTGTCATCTGGATGGAGGTATGGCCGAGGATGTCTTTTAGACACCAGAATATTACCACCATTCATCATAAAGTGACTGGCAAAGGTATGCCGCAGAATGGATTTGACCCTATATGGCCTGCGCGATCGCCCAAACCGCCATAGTGACGATGTGCAGTATGAGGCAAGGCCGCTGCTGGGGGTTAGTAGGCGGATATGAAAACGGTTGACGAGCTGCTGATAGAACATCTGAACCAATAAAACACATTGCCCCGTAATTCGGGGCAATTCATAACATCAGTTACTTATCTTCCTGCGATTTCAATTCTTCCAGTGTAAAATTTCTTACCCATATACGCTTGGACTCCACTGTATCATCAGAAATATCTGTTACTACACTGACACTATATTCTTTATCCGATTCAAAGTTATATGATATTGGGATACATTGCTGAGGTAATGTTACATAAGTTGGATTTTTTATATCATTTTGTTCCCAAACCGTGCGCATTTCACCAGCTCTATCTCTTTGGTAAATAGTGACACTAACCAGTTTTGAGCGACCATCCTTAGTGACAGATTCTTTCTGAACGGAAATACAAGGCTGATTATTACTCAACGTAACAGAAGCCACACGGAAAGCGGTTTTATGTCCACATCCAGCTAATAATAAAACAATTAAGCTGAAAGAAAATAATTTCAGTTCCATAAACATTTCCTGTCGCGTGGGGATATAAGAAAGTATTTTAGTGCATTTTGATATTTTTCCTTCAAACCAAAACCAACGATACCTTTAAAATTCTTTGCTCGCATCCAGGAATTTGTTTGGGATGTGAACAGATATGGAGTCGGCAATAAAACCACTATGCACTATCAGGTTTTGGGAAAGGCAGCATAAGAACGGATGCATTGATCGCTACAACCGATCAATAACACGGAATTGATCTGTATAAACGTTTATAAAATCATCATGCCCAATGTCATTATGATGCTGAAATTCAGATAAAAATAATGACACCAGGGAAAGCGAAGCCCACCGACAGCGAGGCGGTGGGCTTTTTTATGCCCGGATTCACCCTATCTGCCAACGTACCGGGATTACCCTGATTGGCAGCGCGCTGGGCGTCTTGCTGTCGCCGATAGGGCCGGCTGTTGCCGCACTGGTCGGGGGTGCGCTGGTTATCAGGAAATACTGGGAGCCTATCAAGGCGTTTATCGGCGGCGTGGTAGAGGGGTTCGCCGCTCCGGCGCCGCGGGGTAACGATGCGAACGCCATCAGGGCCAGGTATAGCGGCGAATATGACAACGGCGGACGCATCCCGCTGGGGAAATTTGCCGTCGTCGGCGAGCATGGCCCGGAGATCGTTGAAGGCCCGGTCAACGCAACCAGCCGCCGCGATGGCCTCCGCCGCCATGAACATATCCGCCTATCGTCCGATAGCGCCGACGGTTCAAGTCAGCGCCGCGCCGTCACCCGTAAGCATTCACGCGCCCATCAGTATGATGGCGCAGCCCGGTCAAAGCGCACAGGACATTGCGCAGGAAGTAGCGCGCCAACTTGAAAGCCGGGAACGGGCGGCGCGATCGCGCGCGTTCAGTCATTACAGCTATCAGGGAGAGTTTTAATATGATGCTCACATTAGGGCTATTTGTCTTTCAGTTGCAAACCCTACCGTACCAGAATATGCAGCGCAACGTTGATTACCGCTGGCCGTCCAACAGTCGCGTCGGTCAGCGTCCGGCATTGCAGTTCTTAGGCATTGAAGAGGAAAAAATCACCCTATCAGGTGAACTGCTGCCGGAAATTACCGGCGGCAAGCTGTCGCTGTTGATGCTGGAAACGATGGCCGATCAAGGGCATGTATGGTCGCTGATTGAGGGCTGCGGCACCATTTACGGCGTGTTTGTGGTGGTAATCCCCCCATTTTTAACGGATGCCATAAGTAGAGTTATGCAGCACGTAACACATGCTGTTTTGGGGTATATCCGCCCAACGCCATATTCGGCCTTTCGTGATTATAAAACCACTGCCATTCTG